>NZ_CP023672.1 GCF_003606265.1 Clostridium septicum | reverse complement strand
GGTCTGGTATTATCGAGCATACTACCACGTAACTTTTCACACACCCCTAGGAGCCTAATGCAAACTCCACCAGGACAGGCACTTCCACTACTAAAACTAAATTTAATAGTTTTCTAAAAAAAGTACTTTCCCATCTAACGGCACTATCCTCGGTGGTGAGCCGAGTAGTTTTTTTAAGTGTTATTCCTTAACCACTTGCCTTCATTTAAAGGGCTTTCCCTATATTAAATTTTGTACTGTAAGTAAACTGTATTTTAAATCTGTAAATTTATATATACTTGACTTCTAACTTATATAATAAAAAAAGCTTAGGCATATAATACCTAAGCTTGGAACATTCTCTATTTAATCCAGTTAATGATAGTTTAATATTGTAAACTCTTCCAATTAACTTTTTTAAACTAGCCCTTTTTTATTTAATCTTATAAAAATCTCTTGAAATCAGTTTATATCTTATATATACTAAATGTATATTAAGATTTAAATTTCGGTTGGGCTTGTCCTAAATTCTTGGTACTTGGTATACCTTGAGTTACAATTAATTGTCGCCAAACAATTAATTGAACCGAAGTCAATCCAAAGCACTTTTATAAAAGTGCTTTTTTTATTTATTTAATTTTTTAAATGTTAATTATTTTCAATTACTTTAATTTTAATGGTTTTTTCTATATATTACAACTATTTTTTTATTTTAATTTAAATAAATATCTATTAATCTATATTTTTCATAATTTATATAAATATTTTATTACCTAAATAACTACTCTATTAATTCTAAATAATTTATTGAAAATACTTATTTAATCTTATATTTACTTCAAAGTAAATATAAGAAAAGTAATCAAAAGAAACAACTGTAGTACCCTTATTCTGTTTACTCCTTTATTATTAGATATATTTATATATCTTAAATTAATAGTATTTAAGATATTTCCAAATATAATATTAAAATATCGGAATATAATTCTACCTAAAAGTACTCCTGTTGTATTTAAAATTATATCGTTTATATCTACAGCACGTCCTATAAATAACTGTAAAAATTCTATAAAGAAAGATATAATCATTGCAGTTATTATAATTTTAAACCTCTCTTTTGCATCATCTTTATAATATATTGATAGAAAAAAACCAAATGGAATAAAGATAAGAATATTTCCAAAGAGATTTACTATAGAATACATATCTCCCTTAAGTGCAAATAAATACTGAACGTTCATACCCTTAAAAGGGATTATATTTATACTCCTCAATCTTACCATATCGAAAGAGGCAGAAGAATTATTTCCTATTGTAATACCTAAAACAAATATTATACTTAGTATGAATCCAAGGATAGCTATTTTTTCTTTTAATTCAAATCTAATATTTAGCAATGCTCTTTTTTCACTAATTAAAAGCATATTTAATAATATTATTGGAATTGCTGATATATAAAATGGAATAGCTCCAAAAATAGCTGTACTAATAATGTTCATATAAATCACTCCTTTACTGACTTTTCTATGTGTAAGTTATTTATATAAACTATAATAATAAAGCCAAGTAACATAATTGGAAACACTCTTATTTGTATGTTCTTTAGCGTAAAATATATAACATTACTTCTAAAACAAACCCACAATATAAAACATGTAATTATATATAGTAATATTATTTGTAGAAGTGTACCCCCGAAAATTTTTGTCTTCATTATAAGGCGATCCCTTTTATTTAGGCTAAAATCTTCAAAATCACATCTTTTTTTCTCTAAAATAAAAATTAATATTAATAAAATTAATGATAAAATCCATGAGGATATTTTTATAATTTTACTTGCTTTAACAGAAATATTAACTGGATTTTCTTTAAATGGGTTTTCTACTCTGCCACGATAAGTCCAATCAATATCTAATTTATCAACTATATTATCAACTGTGGTTGTTATATAATTATATTCACTGTCATTATCATATGGAATATAGCCAGTATTTTTTAAAGAATATAATATCTTAGTAAATTTACTGTCTGAAAAATTATCACTTTCTATATTTAATGAAGGCATAATAATTTTATCATCTAAGAAATTTTCGTATTCTATAGAAAATTTACTATCTTTTTTTAGAAATCCAATAACTTTTAATTTAAGGTTTAAAAATAAATAATCACATTGAATATAATCTCCTATATTATAATTCTCTAAATATGAATAACCTAAAACCACTGGAACTGCCTTACTTTCATCTAAAAGATAATCATCCCCCGAGAAATATTCTCCACATTCGATTTTATCCTTCATATTTAAATAATTACTAGTTTTATAACCTATTTGCAATGAATTTACTGTAGTCATAAGCTTTCCATCTACTTCTTTATTAATAAACTCTTCACCTTTAGTACATATGGGGTTACCTTTATACTCTCCGATATACGTTAAAGGTTGCTTTAATATTTCATAATACTTCAAATTATTATCATTAGCGATATCTATGTATAACTTTTTCATTTTATCTAAAGAATTAGGTTCATTAAAAAATTCTATAATTGATAGTCTTCCTTTAAATCCATCATAATTATCCTTCAATTGTATAAATCCAGTATCTATATGCTGTGAATTTAAATTTTTTTGTAATGAAACAGCCTCATAAATGCTATTAGATACTATAGTTAATAAAAAAATTGAAATAAAAATTAAGCTTTCATAACATTTAATTTTTATTATCCTTTGTAATTTCATATAATCCTCCCATTTTAAAAGTTCTCTTTATTACTTTTTCTCAATTCAAATAAATATACTAGGTTATATTTTTTCTAAAAAATTAATATAATTTATTTTTCACATGAAAATTATACATAAAAAATAAATAAATTGCAATTTTTTCAAGTATTAATTATAATGGTGTTGCTTATAAAAATTAATAGGGGGAAAAATAATGAATACAAAATTAAAAAAATTAACAGTTTGTGCATTAACTCTAGCTACTTTTTCATCTTCAACAGTTTCTACATTTGCTTGGTTTTGGAATAAAGTAGATGCTTCTGATCATTGGGTTACTAAAACTTCTTATGGAAGTGCTTATGCTTCTGGTTTTACTACATCGGATAAGGAACATTATACTAATGTACAGTTATATGCTGGTAACCAAATGAGAGAATCAGGTAGAGTCTGGGGATCCGGTCAAGTTGATGCTTCAACTGACTCTGCTCCATATGTTGAAAATCAAACACATTCAGCAGTATTCTATGGATTTTAAGTGGATTCAAAATGTAATAAAGCTTTAAAAAGCTTTATTACATTTTTTTATTTTGTATAACTCTGAACCTTTCAAGTTAATATAATATACATATCATATTGACTTATATGTTTTTTTAATTCCATAATATTATTTCGCTAAATGAAATTTTCACGAAGAAATCAAAATTAACGATTCTAAGCCATTTATAAGATATTAAAATTTGAAAAATTATAGTTTTTCAGTTTACTATAAATAAACTTATAGAAAAAAAGCTATTATTTCGCATCTATCAATGCGAAATAATAGCTTTTTTTCTATATATTACTCTTTTAAATTCTTTTCTTAATGATAGAAGTTTACTAACTTTTATATTTATAAATGCTATTAACCTAAATAATTTTCTAAAGAAAATTTTATAAGGGGTTTGGGGAATCCACCAACAAGCAATTTTAAAATAAACTTATTATATTTTTTAAAATTGAAGCACTGTGTCATGACACTTGCTATGCTTGCTATTCTGTGTATTCTTTACTAAACTAACAGCTAAAATATAAGTTTTGATAATTACTAATATAATAAAAAAATGAATTGAAAGGTGGTTTTTATAATTTTTTTCGTTGGCTGCACATTCCACTTTAGTGGATAATGAGCCGACATAAGAATAAAAATTATAAAAAGGTTTACCCTTGCCACTTTTCAAGAAATGAATTTATTATATAATAATTTATCCAAAACTATATTTAACGCATCTTATATTATGTTTATTTGCCTCTATAATCAATTTTAAAGCTTGTACAATGAATTTGTTAATTAAAAATTAAACAAGCTTTATATATCTATTTTATTATTTTTAATTACTTTGAAAAAATTTTAAAGAAACCATTTTTATATTTTTTATCACTTCTTTTTTGCTCCATTTTCTCTCTAATATCCTGAAGCTTATTATCTACTTCTTCAAAATGATCTGCCAAATATATTTGATTATCATTTTTTTTCTGTTCTTCTTTTAAAAGTATCTGACTATTTTCTATTAGCTTATGCAATTCGGCTATTTGCTTATCCTTTTCTTTAAGCTGAGTGTCTTTTTCTTTCAACTGTTCAGTTAATAAGTTAATTAACTCTTTATTAATAGTTAAATCCATGGATATATCTTCTATTGCTAATTCTGACTCAACTTCTAATTTAACCTTTTTGTTAACAGTTAAATTTTCCTTAATTAACCTTAACCCATCTTCTAAAATATAAGTCTTATCACCTTTATGAACTATAAATGGCCCTAAATCCTTTAACTTTTTTATTTTCTTATATATTGTTACTTTACTAACCCCAGTTAACTCTGAAACTTGCTTAATATCATACACCCCTTACAACACCTCACTTTTAACTATTAATTAATCCTTAACTAGATACTTAAAATAATTCTAAATTAAATATTAAACTCATTTAATCTAACCATTCCTTTATCATTTCTCTAATAACCTTTTCTTTACTAAGCCCAATATCATTACATTTAATTATAAACTTCTCATAAATATCTTTTGATAAATCAACTCTAAGTACTTCTTTATTTCATCTATTATATTTTTTAACATCTTTAGTTTTTACTATCTTCTTTTCAAGACCTTTTGTATATCCAAGATAATCTTCAGCTTCTTCTCTAGTTTTAAAACTTTTATATACGGAATTATATCCAAGAACTAATTTAGAACATTCACCCCAAGTATTAACTATTAAATTAGAAACTCCATTACCTTCTTTTATAGCATAGAACTTACTTTTAGCTTTTTTTTTAGACATAAATAAAACCTCTCTTTTAATATAAGTAATAAAATATATATATTATTATAACCCCTTCGCTCGACAATTTACTACCATATATGATTGACTTACAATCCATAATGAGATATGGCTAAGGTGAATAGGAATACGGCTCGCTCCCCCCCTTGAAGTATAAATAATATAAAAATTCATACTTCAAAGGAGATAAACGAACCGTAATTTTGTATGGCTCGGAGCCATGAGGTATCCGTGTCGCATTTAATCCCGTGGCTTCCAACCACTATGTAAATCAATCTCGTTTA